>NZ_JASOKQ010000019.1:0-43560 GCF_030216265.1 Corynebacterium sp. UMB0012 | reverse complement strand
GAAATCTAGAAAACGAACCCCCAAAACGAAGAAAGTCTCGAAACATCGAAATAGGAACGATGTCTCGAGACTTCACATTTGTGCGCCCGGAGGGATTCGAACCCCCAACCTTCTGATCCGTAGTCAGATGCTCTATCCGTTGAGCTACGGGCGCAGACCGTTGGTAAGCAGTGCGTGTGCTCTGCTGTGCAACGAGAATTTACTATACCCACGGTCCGGAAAACTAACAAATCGCCTGTTCACCCGGCGTTCACCTGATGGAAATGGAGGCAATTAGGAAGCGATGAGGGCGGCAACTTCGGCGTCGGAAAGCAGGGCACCCCGGAGCTCCCTGAGGGTGGACTGGTGATCGAAGTCGATACCGATAAGGACAATTTCGGTACCAGGCGTCACGTCATTTGCAGCCCAGAGCGAAGCGGGCACGATTTGAAGGTTAGGCCCAGCCTGCTGCCAAGCGTGGGCGAGTTGAAGATCGGTATCGAGCCAGCAATACCCCTTAGAGCGCACCAGGCCGGTACTGGCACGAAGGGCGGCGAGCAGACGGTCGCGGTTAAAGGGGCGGTCGGCGCGGAAAACGACGGAGGAAATGCCATATTCCTCGGTTTCAGGCGTGTGCGGCTTAGCCAGCTCCTCGGCGTAGCCATGGTAAGCCGCGGCAGTGGCGGCGTCGTACAGGTGGGCATCGAGGACCAGCCGTGGGTCAATGGCACCATCGGTGACCATTACGACTCGAGCACGGGGGTTCATAGCACGAACGGTTGCGATGACGCGTTCGGTTTCGGCAGCATCAACCAAATCGGTCTTGGTAACAAGGATGAGGTCAGCAAACTCGACTTGGTCCACGAGTAGGTCTGCCACGGTACGATCATCGCTGGGTGTGGCCTCAATATTCTCAGACGCGAGGCTCTTGCCGCGACGCAGGTACTCAAGAAAGGTGGAAGCATCCACGAGAGAGACCATGGTGTCGATAGGGGCGACGTCGGCAAGCGTGGTGCCGTCCGCAAACTCCCATTCGAAGGTGGCGGCCACGGGCATAGGCTCGGAAATGCCAGTGGACTCGATGACGATCTGATCGAAGCGGCCGGAGCGGGCCAGCTTACCTACGGATTCGATGAGATCCTCGCGCAGGGTGCAGCAGATACAGCCATTGGATAGCTCGACAAAGCGATCCTCACCGCGCTCGAGGTGCCCCTCGCCAGCAACGAGGGCGGCATCGATATTGACCTCGGAGAAGTCGTTGACGATGACGGCAAGCTTGCGCCCTTCGCGGTTGGCAAGCAGGTGGTTCAAGAGCGTGGTTTTTCCGCTGCCCAAAAATCCGGACAGTACAGTAACGGGTGTAGCCATTCCCTAATGATAACGTTTTTCATTAGGGAATGGCTACGAAACCCCTAACCTTAAATGGACAGGCCGAAGATTGGCACTGCCAGCAAGTACACCGTCAGGGTGATGAGGAAAATGCCGATGATATTGAGGCCAAGGCCACCCTTGATCATCTCGCCGATCTTGACGTAGCCAGAGCCATAGGCAATGGCGTTCGGCGGGGTGGCAACTGGGAGCATGAATGCGCAGGTTGCCGCCAGGGCCACCGGGATGGTGAGGAGAAGGACGTTGATATCGCCATCGGCAGTAAGCCCCACGCCCACGGCGACGCCGCCCATAATCGGAATGAACGTGGCTGCCGTCGCGGTATTGGAGGTGATCTCCGTCAGGAAGAGCACCAGCGCAGCCACGGCAGAGACGATGAGGACAACCGGCAGGACGCTAAGCCCCTTGGCCATCTCACCAATCCACAGGGACAGGCCGGAGGCATTAAAGACCGAGGACAGCGACAAGCCGCCGCCGAAGAGCAGGAGGACGTCCCACGGCATTTCATTGGCCGTCTTCCAGTCCAGCAAACGAATACGGCGCTGGTTGTCCGCGGGCAGGATAAAGAGCAAGATGCCGGCGGCGATACCCACGATGGCATCGTCATAGTTCTCGAATTCCTTGAGGACCAGCGGCAGGGTAACCCAGGCTGCGGCAGCGAGGACGAAAATGATGCCCGTCATGATCTGGGGGCGGGTCCAGGGGCCGAGTGCCTTAATTTCGTCATTAATGAGCTCGCGCCCGCCTGGAATATCCTTCATCTCCGGCTTGAAAATGGTGATAAGCAGGGCCCAGGCAATCAGCAAGAAGGTCACGGCGAGCGGCACACCAACCGCCATCCACCGGCCGAAGCCGAGGGTTACGCCCCAGGTATCGGCCATATATGCATTAAGGAAGGCATTCGGCGGGGTGCCGATGAGCGTACCCAGCGAACCGATGGAGGCGGAATACGCAATACCCAGCATCAGTGCCGTGGCAAACTTCTTTTGCTTTTCCCAGCCGCCTACGGTTTCCGCGGTCAGCGCGAGCACCGAGGTACCGATCGGCAGCATCACCACTGCCGTAGCGGTATTGGATACCCACATGGACAAAAAGCCGGTAGCCAGCATGAATCCCAAGATCAGGCGCTTGGGCGAGGTGCCGATAATTTTCACCACGTATAGCGCTAGGCGGCGGTGCAGGTTCCAGCGCTGCAGGGCAAGCGCAATCAGGAAGCCACCCATGAACAAGAAAATGGTGGCGGACGCGTATGGGGCTCCTACTTCCTTAATCGTGCCCACACCGGCGAGCGGGAAGATGATCAGCGGCAGCAGCGCGGTAGCGGCGAGCGGAATGGCCTCGGTCATCCACCACACGCCCATCAAGATGGTTACTGCGGCGACGGTACGGATGGCACTGAGCGTGTACTCGGCTTCCGGATCTACACCCGCGGAGCCCTGTACGGTCTCGATCGCATTCGAGGGGAAGATAAAGAAGACTAGTACGGCCAAACCCAAGCCGATGAAAAGGCCGATGAACTGACGGCGCCACTCGCTGCGCGGCGCTCCGGAGGCCTCGTCACCTTCGGTGTGGGCGGTAGATTCGTGAGTATGCGGGGTGGTCATACCGCGCGCTCCTTCACTTAGAGAGGATTGTCCTGTGGGATATGCTCCGTATTTCCCAGTTTATTAGCTAGGCCGAGGCAGCAGACCGAAAGTTATCCAGTTCACTGCGAAGCATGCACTGACCATACAAAACATGTGACGCAGAAACCATATCCCGCCACACGCAATCACCCCCGCACCCCCGTAGAGCACACATCGCACCTGCCCGAAACCGGAAACGACTCCACCACTTCCCCACCCCCGAACCGTAGGGAGGCGTGCTAGATTCCCAGCACGGTCTTGGCAATCAGGAAGTAGATAATCAGGCCCGTGGCATCACAGAAGGTAGAGATGAAGGGGTTGGAAAAGACCGCCGGATCGGCGCCGATAGTCTTAGCCACGATGGGCATAAGCCCGCCGACGGTCGCGGAAATGGAACAGATCAAAAACAGCGTCGAGCCGATGACGAGGCCGATGCTTAGGCCATAGACCAGGGTGGCCAGCGCCAGGCCAGCTAGTCCCAGCACGGCGCCGAGCAGCATGCCGACGCGCAGCTCGCGCCACATGACGGCGAGGAGGTCGCGCGTGCGGACGTCGCCCAGCGCCAAGGCACGCGTCACAGTGGTAGCCGCCTGGTTGCCGGTATTTCCACCGGTGCCGGTCAGCAGCGGAATAAAGAGGGACAGGACCACGGCCTTAGCCAGTGTGTCTTCAAAGGAATCGAGTACCTGCACCGTGAGCAGCGCAGAGACGGCCAGCACGAGCAGCCACACGATGCGCGAACGCACCAGCTTGAGCAGCGGCGTGGACAGGTACGGCTGCTGGAGGGCTTCGGTACCGCCGGCGCGAGCAGAGTCCTCGCTATCTTCTTCCTCCACGATATCGGTGGCGTCATCCCACGTCAGCAGGCCGACAAGGCGGTGCGATTCATCCACAACGGGCAGCGCGAGCATATCCAGTGGCAGGAACCAGCGCGCGGTTTCCTCCGCATCATCGCCGGCCTGGGCAAAGACGGGTTCCTGCATAATATCGGCCATGGTAAGGGCGGCGTCGGCAGTAAAAATCTCGCGCAGGCTTACCACGCCCACCAAGCGCCGATCCTCGCGCGTAATGGGCACGGTATAAATGGTCTCTAGCTCGTGCGCGATTTCCCGCAGCTTGTACAGGGCATCCTTTACGCTCATCTCTGGGTGGATAACGGGAACCTCGGGCGACATGCGGCGGCCCACCGAGCCCTTGGCATAGCCCAGCACCACGCCCGTGACATCGCGCTTGGATTGGGTCAGCGAGCGCAGTAGGCGGTCCGCAATTTCCGCAGGCAGCTCGTCCAACAAGGCCACGCGGTCTTCCGGATCGAGCTCATCAAAGAACTCATAGACATCAGCATTGCCCAGCTCATCGATAATATCCGCCTGGTGCTTGGCATCGAGGGCATCAAAGACGGCGATCGATTTTTGGCGCGGCAACAGGCGCAGGGCCAGCGCTGCGCGGATGGCATTTTGCCGCTCGACGACGGCGATGAGATCCTGCAGCGGCACCCTATCCAAAAGTTCTTGCAGGCGCGGGGCCTTTTGTGGATCGATGGCGTCTTCTTGTTTCAGCCACGCTTCGACGATATCGCTAGCCTGCTCGGTGGTCTCCGCCATCGCCCTGCCCTGCCTTTCTTTCCTCTGGGATTTAGCTCCCTGAGTATTAATTACAGCCCATTTAGACTACGCCATGCTGCAGGGAATGACGCTAGCCGGCAACCTGCCGGTGACCGGTTACCGCAAGGTGCGGCCTATCCCCGTCCAACGTGAGATTCCCAGTGAATTCTTGGGTGGCACAGCACGCTGCATCATCAGGCCCATAGGCCCGCCAAGTGACGGTCACAGTGTCCTCGGTCCACTGCAGCTGCTGGACATGACCGCGCGCTGGCGGCATTCCCTCGCGTTCCCAATCATCCACCTTAGTGATGTAATTCAGATCGTTGTCATAGATGAGCAAATTATCCGGCCAGCCCGTACCGCCCTTATTACAGACGTAGGTAATAACTGCTTCATCCCTGCCATCGCCGTTGATATCCGCGTAGGCGCCCTTTGGCGTATCGTCCTGATTCAACTTCAGACCCGCCGCGGCAACGTCAAAGAGCATCCCGGTCTTAAGATGCTGTGGCAGCTGGCCGCCTTCCAAGTTGCCCGCTTGGTTATCGCACAACGCCGGCACCCACAGGGAATCGAGGGCCTCTACCGGGATGATTTTGTTTTCCCCGCCGCCCTCGGTGTCCTTGTCTGCATCGTTTTCATCTTTATCCGCTGCGGCTTTGGTGGTGGTTTCTCCTGCCGGGGAGTCCGTGGCCGAGGACTGAGACTCGGCCTCTGTATCGGATGCGGCCGCCGCAGAGGAGCTCGGGGCGGTGCCAGTGAAATTCGGCTTATCCGCGGACTCGGTGGAGTCAGTGGAATTGGAACAGCCGCTCAAGGCGGCACCGGCGGTCACCGCGAGGACGGCAAGAGGGAGAGATAGGGATTTAGGCATAGGCATAATATACAAGGCCACGGCTCCCCGAGCCGGGTGAAAACCTAGAGGAAGAGCCCCCACAGCGCGAAGGCGGCCAGCAAGGACACGAGCCCCGCGGTGCTCGCAAGGATGATGGCGTGAGGGAGGGAGCGGTGGGTGGATAAGGCGGCGTCGACAAGCGAGGCACGCTGCCATACCGCCAAGGCCAACGCCAATACGCCCGCGGCAATAAAGACCAACGGCAAGAAGACGTGCACGCTTACCGCCCGCATTACCCCCAGCACCACCAAGGACAACGCCAAAAGGGTGCGCTGCCACGATAGGCGGGTGCGTTCGGGCTGCAGGCCGGGATCAAATAGTGGGTTAGCCAAGAAACTCGCCTACTACAAGCGCGCCCGCTACCACCACGATCGCCACGGCAAGCACCGGGATGGCAAAGCTAAAGGGCAACGGGCGTTCCTCACGCATCGCACGTTCGGACTGCTTCCAATGCACCCACGCCACCAGCGGCAGAATAATGGCGACGACCAGCATGAATACCGACACCGCCGAGCGCAATTCGGCCGGCAGGGGAACGTCAAAGGCCTCGAGCGCCACGCCACCAGCAATCAACGCCAGGGAGGTGCGGATCCAAGCCAAGAACGTGCGCTCATTAGCGAGCGTGAAACGCGGATCAGGGTCGGTGCCAACCGCAAACACCGAGCGGGGAAACCTCGAGTCACTCATGGGTACCACTTTATATTCATTCGCCATCCGCGTCGTGATAAGCCCGCGGTGATAAATCCGCGCAACGCGCAGCGTTCCCATAGTCTCAAAGGCGCAGGCCAGCACCTGAGTAATGGAGCATTCACGCCCTATGTGCCTGCCCCTATGCGACTTCCAACTTGCCTCCCCTAACGAAGACAAGTTTTTCAGCGACGAGAACATCACGCGCGCCATGGTGTTCTTTCCTGATGATTTCACTGCAGTCCTGCCAGAACTCGCAACGCAGAGACTTCTTTCCGTGTCGCCTGCACAGCTGAAATATTATGACGCCGCTGTAGCGAAAAGCCATGCCGATCTGCGTGTGAGCGCCGCCGAGAAAAACGGCTGGCTGCTCTTGAGTGTGCTCGCCGGCGATTCGGTACATGAAGACATCCTCGACATCGGCTTCAACCAGCGACAGATGGGGGCAGCGCTATCCCGGGTGGGGCGCGAGTGGGTACCAGGCTTTCTGAATTAACCCGCTGGAGCGAGTTATAGTCGGGCACATGATTGAAGTTGCCGCCGTAGTTTTCCGTAATTCCTTTGGCCATGTCCTCACCGTGCGCAAGGAGTCTTCCACCAAGTTCCAGCTGCCCGGCGGCAAGATGGAGATCCGCGAAACCCCAGTACAGGCCGCGGCCCGCGAGGTCGCAGAAGAGATCGGCGTTGACGTCCGCCTCCCTGAGCTATCCCTGCTCGGGACCTTCGATGCCCCGGCCGCCAACGAACCCGGCGAAACCGTGCGCGGACAGATCTTTACCTATCCACGCCCCGTCCTTGCCCGCGCTGCCGCAGAAATTGCCGAGATCGCGTGGGTAGACCCCACCAACCCGGATCGCGAGCTCGCCCACCTCTTGCGTGACGAGGTCTTTCCCGCCCTGCGCCCCTAAACCCCGACCGGCCCTAAGGCGCTTTCTCGCTTCCTATTGCACCTCCTAGGAGGTCAACTTAGAGTTATTTTCATCAGGACTTATTGATGAAAGGACTTCCCCCATGCCGCAACCATCCACACCTGGACCTATCACAACGATTTGTTTCCTCGTCCTCGGAGTTATTAGCTCTGTGATCGCCATCCTCCTGGTGCCCGCCCTCTTCCACGAGGTCACTTCTTTGCGTGCTGCGGCATTTACCGGAAGCTTCATCTTCGGCATCGGTATGCTCGTGCTCTTCCGCCGCTGCGCCGCGTACCAGCGCTAATAGCAGAATTCTCAGCCCCTTAACCCGAGCTTTGCGCCGCCACCTGAAATGAGAAAATCCCGAGCTCGCACGCTCGGGATTAGATGGCGGAGATGAGAGGATTCGAACCTCCGGACCCCAGAAGGGTCAACTCCTTAGCAGGGAGCCCCATTCGGCCGCTCTGGCACATCTCCACGGTTCACAAGGAACCTCGTTTGAGAATACCTGCCTGCCCCGCCGCTGCCAAACTAGCCCCCTGCTTTCACGCCCGCAGCAAAGACGCAGGCCCTAAAGTGGGAGGCATGATTCGCCCAGACCTGAAAGCCATCCCCGCCTACGTCGCCGGTGCGCGCAACGATGACGCGCTCAAGCTCTCCTCTAATGAGGCCACGCACCCGCCGCTGCCGGAGGCAGCCGCGGCCATGGCGGAGGCCGTGACGAAGGCCAACCGTTACCCGGATATTGCGGCCACCGCGCTGCGCGAGGACCTCGCCGCGCACCTGGGTGTGGAGTATGGACAGGTTGCGGTGGGCACCGGATCGTCCGCGCTGTGCCAACAATTGGTGGAAATTGCCGCTACCCCTGGTGAAGAAGTCCTCTTCCCGTGGCGCTCCTTCGAGGCCTACCCCATCTTCGCCAAAGTAGTCGGCGCCCACCCCATCCCGGTTCCGCTAGGTGCAGACCAGCGCGTGGATCTGCCGGCCATGGCGCACAAGATTACGGACAAGACCCGGCTCATCTTCGTGTGCAACCCCAATAACCCGTCCGGCACCACGGTGACCAAGGACGAGTTCGCCGCCTTCATGGATGCCGTGCCTGCCGACGTCCTCGTCGCCCTCGACGAGGCCTATATCGAATACAACCGTGCCACCAACATTCCGTTGGGTACAGAGCTGGTGGGCACCTATCCGAATCTGGTGTGCCTGCGCACCTTCTCAAAGGCTTATGGCCTGGCCGGGGTGCGCATCGGTTATGCCTTTGGTCCGGAAAATATTATTGAGGCCCTCAATAAGGTGGCCATCCCCTTTTCCGCTAGCACCGTGGCGCAGGTTGGTGCGCGCGCGGCACTGGCGGCGCAGGATTCGCTACGGGAGCGCACCGATGAGGCCGTCGCCCAGCGCGAGCGCCTAGAAGAAGCCTTGCAGGACTGGGGAGTGCCGCATTCCGAGGCAAACCATGTCTGGCTGCCGGCCGCGAATCTGGCCCGCCTTGGTACCCCGCAGGAGGTCGCCGCTCGCCTGGCCGAACACGGCGTGCTCGTGCGCGCGTTTAGCGAAGGCATACGCATTACAGTGACCACTGAGGAAGAAACCGACACCCTACTGCAGGCGTGGAACGCAACCATAGGAGGCTAAATGCGCTCGCTCATTAACTTCGCCCTGAATGTCTTTGCCATCGCGGTGGCGCTGTGGGCGGTAGTTGCCGTCATTCCCGGCATCACCATCACCCCAGCAGAGACCGGCAATTTCATCGCCGTCGCCATCGTCTTCATCATTATTAATGCCGTGGTCATGCCGGTCCTGCGCGTCCTCGGCGCGCCGCTGACCTGCCTGACGCTCGGACTTTTCTCCCTCGTCATCAACGGCGCCGCGCTCATCATCGTGGAGTGGGCGCTCAATTCCCTGGACCTGGGGATCGGCCACCTCGTCATCGACTCCTGGGGCGCCGCGATCATCGGCGCCATCGTGCTGTCCATCGTCAGCAGCGTCATCAACTTCTTTACTAGCCCGCTGCGGCAGCGCGATTAGCCGCCCGCAAACGGCGGCAGGACGTCCACCCGGGTGACGCCAGCCAGTGGGGAATCCTTGGCGGTGTTCCCGGCGCCGTCGATAAGAAAGCTACAGCGTCCCAAGACCTCTTTCAGGCTCATGCCGGCCTCGGTGGTGCCGGTATGCTCCTCGCTCAACTGCGCCACCAGATCACCCAAGGTGGCGGGGGCTTCTACCTGCTCAGAAGCCACGCCCGCAGCGGCGCGGGCGGCGGCGAAATAGTGAACGGTCAACATGCCCTCCACTATGCCCCGCACGCCCGTGCCATGTCGAGACCGCGGGTAAACTAGCCGCCATGCGCACACCCGAGACTCACGCGCGCGAGGTCGCCGCGGCCCTGCCCGCACGCCAAGCCATCACCGTGCCCCTCACCCAGGCGCAGGATATGGTTCTGGCTGCGGATATCCACGCCGGGTTCCCCTCCCCTCGCTTTGATAACTCCCAGATGGATGGCTACGCCCTCCCGCAGTGTGCGGCCGGGATCTACCCGGTGGGCCCCACCATCGCGGCCGGCACTGAGCCCGCCCAGGTACTCGACGGCCCGCTTGCCGGCGCCTGCCCCATCATGACCGGCGCCAAGGTCCCGGAAGGAACTGCAGCTATCGTGCCCATCGAGCGCTGCGAACCACAAGAATTCCTCGCCCCGGGCGGCCGCATTACCGTGCCAGAGACCTCGCCAGGCCAATTCATCCGGCGCACCGGATCCGACCTGGAAGAAGGCGCCCTCCTCGCCGCCCGCGGCGAAAAGCTCACGCCGGTGCGCTTGGCCGCCCTCGCTTCCCAAGGAATCGCCGAGGTAGAGGTCTACCGCACCGCCCGCATCCTTATCTGCACCGGCGGCGCGGAGATCGGCCACGGCAGCGCCGCCATTCCGGATGCTAATGCGCCACTCTTGACGGCAATGGCCGGCCGCGCCGGCATCGACGTCGCCGGCTATATCACTACCGACGATGACCCACAGGCCCTTGAGTGCGCTTTCACGGAAGCCATCGCGCAGCACCGCCCGGATGCCATCATTACCTCAGGCGGAATCTCCGCGGGGAAATTTGAAGTAGTCCGCCAGGTACTCGAAGGCTGGTTCGGCCATGTAGACCAACAGCCCGGCGGACCGCAGGGCATCGCCACTTTTCACGACACCCCAGTGATCTGCCTGCCGGGCAACCCCATTTCCACGTTGGTGAGTTTCCGCCTCTTTGTCGCCCCTGCGCTCGGTTGGGCGCCGGAGCCTTTCCACGTCCCCCTTGTCGCGGGTATTGACGGCCTCCCGCACAAGGAGCAATTTCGCCGCGGGCGCGTCGATTCCCGCGCCCATATCCTCGGTGGTGCCAGCTCCCACCTGCTCGCCCAAGCGGCAGACGCCACCCATCTCATCCGCATTCCTGCCGGTCAACGCCTGGAAAAAGGCCAGGAAGTGGAGGTTTACCCACTATGAGCGCACAGCGCACCGCCATCGTCATCGTCGCCTCTACTCGCGCCGCCGCGGGCATCTACGAAGATCGCTCCGGTCCCATCGCGGTGGAGTTCTTGCGCCGCAAGGGCTTTGACTGCCCCGACGCGCGCATCGTCCCCGATACCGAGATCGCCGCCGCCGTTGCCGCCGCCTTTGCCGAAAAGCCCGCGGTCATCCTGACTTCTGGCGGCACTGGGCTGACGCACGATGACCGCACGGTCGAGGCCGTCGCCCCACATATCACCCGCGAGCTGCCCGGAATCGCGGTGGCCTTCTGGCAGAAGGGATTGGAAAGCGTGCCCACCGCGGTGGCCTCTCGCGCCATTGCCGGCGTCAATGACTCCACCTTTGCCATGACGCTTCCCGGTTCTACCGGCGGGGTAAAAGATGGCTGCGCGGTTTTGGAAGAATTAATCGTTCCGATCGTCGATATGTTAGAAGGAAAACATGAGCACTGATCCCTCCTATGTGGCCGAGCAAACCGGGTGCACCATTGGCACGCTGCTGAGCGATCAACCCCTTGAATCCCTCCTTGCCGGTGCCAAGGAAGAGGCCGCCACGGCCGCCATGGGTGCTGTCGTCACCTTTGAGGGCATCGTCCGCGATCACGATGGCGGACGGCCAGATGTCACCCTTCTTTCCTATAGCGCCCACCCATCTGCGCCAGAGAAGCTGCAAGACGTCACCGATTCCGTCGCAGCCAACCACCCAGTGCGCCTGTGGGCCGCCCACCGCACGGGGGATCTCAAGGTTGGCGACCTCGCCTTTGCGGTAGTAGCCGCCGCCGCGCACCGTGGCGATGCCTTCCGGGCCGCCGAGGAATGCGCCGATCGCGTCAAGGCGGAAGTCCCCATCTGGAAGGAGCAAAGCCACGGCGATGGCTCCACCAATTGGGTGGGTCTGGAATGAGCATCCGCTATGCCCGCCAGGAAGCGCTCTGGGGCGAGGAGGGTCAGCGCAAGCTCAGCGAAGCCCACGTAGCGGTCATTGGCGCCGGTGGCCTGGGCTCCCCGGCCCTGCTCTACCTCGCTGGCGCGGGTGTGGGCCGCATTTCGCTTTTCGACGACGACGTGGTCTCCCCCTCCAACCTGCACCGCCAAGTCATCCACACCACCGCCGCCATCGGCACACCGAAGACAGATTCCGCCGCGGCCGCCGTCCGCGCGCTCAATCCAGAGGTGGACATCACCTGCCACGGCCGCCTCGAATCAGCGACAGCGCTCGAGCAGCTACACGGCTGCGATCTCATCCTCGACGGCACCGATAACTTCGACGCCCGCTACCTCAGCTCCTGGGCTGCCCACGAGCTCGGCATCCCGCACGTATGGGCCTCCATCCTCGGCTTCGACGCACAGCTCAGCGTTTTCTGGTCCGGCCACGGCCCCGTCTACGAGGATGTCTTCCCCACCGCTCCCGCACCCGGCGAGGTTCCTTCCTGCTCCCAGGCCGGAGTTCTAGGACCAGTGGTCGGCATTGTCGGCTCAGCCATGGCGCTCGAAGCGCTCAAACTCATCACCGGCGTAGGCACCCCACTCATCGGCACGCTCGGCTACTTCGACGCCCTTTCCGGTACCTGGGAATATATCCCGCTTCAGTCCACCGGCGCACAACCTACTCAACCTGCCGACGCCCCCGAGGTCCGCGAGGTTCCCCTACACGCCCCGCTTATCGACGTCCGCACCTCCCCCGAGCGCGCCCAATCCGCTATCCCCAATTCCACTCACTTTGAGCTCGACCGCATCCTCGCCGGCGAAGATCCCGACATCGAACCAGATGCTGCGGCCGTTATCTACTGCGCCAGTGGCATCCGCTCCGCCCAAGCCGTCGATATCCTCCGCAAACGCGGCTTCCCCCACGTCGTCTCCTTGCGCGGCGGCATCAATTCCTGGCTCGAGCAGCAGTAACCGAATGCCCCTTGACAAGACCGCAGCCTAACGGCCCATTCGGGTCTTATGCTCCTTATTTCGCGCAAAAAGGAACCAGACAAGTGGCCCGAGGAACGGGTAGGCAAATGCCGCCATCACCAGCAATACCTTGACGCCTCCGCTATATCCCGAACGGATGATGGAAATGAGGGAGGCCACCCAAAAGACCAACAGACCAATAACGATGACGGCGCCTAGCCCGCTCCATAGCCAGTCATACGATGCCGGTATCTGCTCCTCGGCCAAGTAGGAAATGTAATTTGTCATAGTCGCCTCAACGTTAACGGTGTTTGAAGTCCGTACCTCAAGGTAGAAGCTCAATGTAAACGCTGTCTGTCCCTGGACTTAATTTTCACTGTCGCCCAGCGCATCCGTCCCAAAACGTGAGTAGGCACCCTACCGATTCGGTAGGGTACCTTAATGCTGCTCTCCCTCACTCAGAAGCTATAAGCTTCTATGCTCCCTTAACTTAGAAAGGAAGCTTAGGCAGCTGCGGAGACGGCGGGATTTGAACCCGCGGAGGTATTACCTCGCCGGTTTTCAAGACCGGTGCATTCGGCCGCTCTGCCACGTCTCCACGTTGTATTTCGTAAACGCTCTTCGCGCCTACGAAGCAACTTAGTCAGTGTACTAAATTGATAGCCCGGTTTCCCAAAAAGCCACCTGCAGCACTGAATGTCACCGTAGGATACTCCGAATTTCGTGGCACAGGACACACAAGGTTCGTTAGATTGGGCCCATGACTACAACACACATGAAGGCTATCGTTCAGACCGACCCGCAGGATCGTCGGTCCTTAGAGCTCCGCGAAGTTGACGTCCCGCAGCTGCGCCCCGGCGAAGTGCTTGTGAAGGTGCAGGCGGCCGGCGTTAACCGCGGCGATATCCTGCAGACGATGGGTGCCTATCCGCCACCACCGGGGGCGTCGGAAATCTTGGGCTTAGAAGCAGCAGGCACCATTGCCGATGCCGGGGATACGAACTGGGAGGTAGGCACCGAGGTGGGCTGCCTGCTTGCCGGTGGTGGCTACGCCGAATACGTCGCGGTTCCGCAGGGCCAGCTGCTTCCCGTGCCCAAGGGGTTGAGCGTCGAGGAAACTGCAGCGGTGGTTGAGGTCGGATGCACCGTGTGGTCCAACCTGGGCATTGAGGCAGGCCTTCACGAGGGCCAGCGCGTCCTCATCCATGGCGGAGGCGGCGGCATTGGCACTTTTGCCATTCAGGTAGCCAAGGTCCTCGGCGCAGAGGTGGCGGTTACGGCCGGGTCGCAGGAGAAATTGGAGCGTTGCCGCGAGCTGGGCGCCGATATTCTCATCAACTATAAGGAGCACGACTTCGTAGAAGAGTTGAAGGGAAGCTGCGATGTCATTTTGGACATCATCGGCGCGAAATATCTGGAAAAGAATATGAAGTGCCTGGCTAAGGACGGCAAGCTCATCATCATTGGCATGCAGGGCGGCACCAAGGCGGAAATCAACTTGGGCGCCATGCTGCCCAAGCGCCTGACCATCCAGGGCACGACGCTGCGCGCCCGCGACTTAGAAGACAAGGCACAGATTGTGGCGGGCACGGTAGAAAATGTGTGGCCCATGTTGGAAGACGGCCGCGTAAAGCACGCGCTGCATGCTACTTACCCGCTTGCCGACGCCGCCCAGGCCCACACAGCCCTAGACAGCGGCGAGGTCACCGGCACCTTGGTTCTTACCGTTTAAGCCAGCGAGGCTACGACGCGGATGAGATGCTCAACGTCGTGATAGGTGTTGAAGGGGCCGAGCGCAACGGTAACGGCACCGCCAATTTCTTCCACGCCCATCTCCGTGAGCAACGGGGTCTGCGGGGCAAGCGTGGTAACAAGGCCGTTATCAAAGAGGCGCTTGTAAACCGTCTCGGCCGGAACACCCTTTACCGCGAAGGTGAGGCGCGGCAGGCGATCGTCGGAGGCGCCCGCGGCAGCCTCCCCGGTCACGCCAAGAATATGCACGGCGGGCAGGGTGCTCAAGAAGGAATAGAGGTCAGCGCGCAGATCCTCCAAGTAGACGCTGAGCGCATCCATGGAGGTGCGCAGGCGCTTGCGGCGCGAGCCGCTCTCCCCACCGGCGAGGGCGGCAAGATGGTCCACGAGCGGTCCGACACCGCCGGCCAGACCAGAGGAAATGGGTGTTTCCAGCTTGCGAGAACCCTTGCCGGTATGCACCGGATCGAGGGAGTCGAGGCGGCGGAACATGCGGGTATCGCGGAAGACCAAAGCCGCTAGCTGCGGTCCGCCCAGCAATCCCAGGTCGAGGCCTAAGATATCGGCGCCGAGATCATCGAAGTTGATGGGGCGGTAGGGAGCGATCGCAGAGACGTCGAGAAGCGTCCAGGCGCGGGACCGCTCATGGACGGTGTCAATGATCTCAGCGGCCGGGGATACCGTACCCAAAAGCTCGTGCGCGGCGGAGAAGGCAACGAGGCGCGTGGAGCCATCGACAAGCTCGGCAAATTGGAAACCTGGCAGCTCACCCGTGCCCAAATCTGGCTGGGCCCACCGGGTTTCTGCCTTGACCTCAGAAAACGCCGAGTACAAAGACGGTGGATCCAGCTTGGAGAGCACCACCGAGGAATTGCTGCCCAACAGCGGACGGGCCGTCTGCGCCAAGGACTGGTACAACACGGGCAAGGACGGGCCAAGCACCACGCGGTCTGCCTTGGACCCGGTCAGATCCGCTACAGCCATGCGTGCGGCGGTGTAATTACCATCGCCTTCCAAACGGCCCGGCGCGGGCGTGGCAGAGTGGGCGCCGCCTGGGCCCTCCTGGGTGGCCACTGCGGTGGACATCCGGAAGGATCGCGCCACGCCGGAGGCGACGCGCTCAGAAATTTGGGGCACCGCGTGCGCGTTGAGGTAGGTCCAACCATCAGATAGCCCGGTGTATAAACCGCGCACACTGAATACGTCGTAGTGTGCCGAAGCTCCTGCTGGCATTACGGTCCCCTTCTTTATCGCGCTAGGCATCGCCACACAGTGGCGGTCGGTTCCCTACTGTATACGCGTTTGGCCCAAGTTTCCCAAATTTGAATTTTCGCTGGATACTGCTGTTTTCGCAGGCTGGCGGCGTGTAGTTCCCGTTTGCCCAGCCCGCGCGCTAGGGTGTTGAGCGTGCAAGATAACAACCAACTGCGCGCTGATATCGCCCGCATGACCTCCCAGCCAGACGGCGAGGCCACCCCAGCGTCCCAGTCCGAGACCCTCAAGGCCGCCTTCGCGGACCTGGCGCAGGGTGCACAGCAGCGCGAGCTGTGGTTCAAACTGGGCATTCAAGATATTAAGCAGCGCTACCGCCGCTCTGTCCTGGGCCCGTTTTGGATCACCATCGCCACCGGCGTGATGGCCCTTGCCTTGGGCCTGTTGTATTCCATGCTCTTCCAGATTCCCGTCGCGGAGTTCCTCCCCCACGTCACCGTGGGCCTTATTATGTGGACCTTCATCTCGGGCTGCATCAAGGAAGGCTCCACGGTCTTCATTGACAACGAGGGCTTGATTAAACAGCTCCCCGCCCCGCTTTCGGTGCACGTTTACCGCTTGGTGTGGCGCCAGACGCTGTTTTTAGGCCATAACCTCATCATCTGGTTGCTGCTTATCCTTATCTTCCCGCGCAGCCTAGGCTGGGAGTTCTTCCTCTTCCTTCCCGGCTTGGCCTTGTTGCTGGTCAACGGCGTGTGGGTCACAATGTTCTTTGGCATCATCGCTACCCGCTTCCGTGACGTCGCTCCGCTGCTTGAAGCACTGACCCAGCTGCTGTTCTACGTCACCCCGATTGTGTGGATGACCAATACCTTGAAGGAACAGGGCGGTGCGGTGTCCAGCCGCGCCCGCATCGCGGAAATCAACCCGCTCTATCACTACCTGGAAATCGTCCGTGCGCCCATGATCGGTGAACCGGTGGCCGCCTACCACTGGTGGATCGTCATCGGTTGCACCGTACTCGGCCTGCTCATCGCCGGCTTGGTCATGCGCAAGTGGCGCTTCCGCGTCAGCTACTGGGTTTAAGCCCACGCCCTGCACTTCCTGAGATTCCTGGAAAGGATACAGACTGATGGTCTCGATTGATACGTATAACGCGTGCGTGGACTTTCCCATCTTTGATGCCAAATCCCGCTCGCTAAAGAAGGCCATGCTTTCTTCCGCCGGCGGCGCCATTGGCAAAAACGCCCAGAACACCGTCGTGGTGGAGGCACTAAAGGATATTAACCTGCACCTGCGCGAGGGCGACCGCGTGGGTTTGGTGGGCCATAACGGCGCCGGCAAGTCCACCCTGCTGCGCCTTTTGTCTGGCATTTACGAGCCCACCCGTGGTTCTGCCGATGTGCGCGGCCGCGTGGCCCCCGTCTTTGATTTGGGCGTGGGCATGGACCCAGAGGTCTCTGGCTACGACAACATCATTATCCGTGGCCTCTTTTTGGGCCAGTCCATCAAGCAGATGAAGAAAAAGATGGATGAGATTGCGGAGTTTTCTGAACTCGGCGATTATCTCTCCATGCCGCTGCGCACCTATTCCACCGGTATGCGCGTGCGCTTGGCGCTCGGCGTGGTGACGTCCATTGAGCCGGAAATCCTACTGTTGGATGAGGGCATCGGCGCCGTCGACGCTGCTTTCATGGCCAAGGCCCGTGTACGCCTGCAAGAGCTGGTGAAGCGCTCCGGCATCCTGGTCTTTGCCTCCCACTCCAATGACTTCTTGGCGCAGCTGTGTAATACCGCGCTGTGGATCGACCACGGCGAGATCCGCTCGGTGGGCGAGGTTTCCGAGGTCGTCGGTGAATACGAAGGCCCTGAGGTGGGTGAGTACGTGCGCGATCTGCGCGAGCGTTTTGAAAATGAGGACACCAGCGGCAACTAGCTGAGCATACGCAGCAACTGGTCCCCCACACCTTTCACGTCCACCCGCAGCCCTTCCGGCCGGTGATAGTCCGTGGCGCTAAGTCGCGCGCTAACCACCGGCCGGTTAATGTTTTCTGGGCCGGCAGGCTCTTCCTTTTTCTCGGTACTTATGCGGTAGCCCATCTTTTCACTCACCCGGGCTGAGGCAAGATTGGTCTCTATCCAACTGGTGCGCAGCGAATGCGCATCGAGGTGGGAGAAGGAAAACTCGGCCACCGCTTGGCGGATAAGCGTGCCATAGCCTTGGCTTTGGAAGCGGTGTAATACCCATGATGCGGTTTCCACCTCCCGCGCGGCCGCAAAGTTTTCTGCCACCAAGTCCACCACACCCACCATTTCTTGGGTTTCTACGTCGCGGGCGATGAAATCCAGGGTCCACTTTTGGGTACATAGCTTTGCACGATGCTCCCACCGGTGCTGCGCCATGGCGGCGGGGGTATTCATCTTCTTATCAAAGAGCCAAGGAAAGGCGTGCTCTGGGATATTCGCGCCATAGATATCTGCCGCACCGACTTGGGCCACGCACGCGATGTCTTCATCGCGCATGACGCGCAGGTCGACTCCACGGCCAGTATCATCGCTGGCCCGTATGGTCACCGCAAAAGGCGGCCAGATACTTTCCATACGCTTCACAGTATCCACAACGCTGCGGTCATATCTACTTTTCGCTTCACCCACGCGGAGTGTTTCTGCGCTGGTCCCCTACCCCGGTGGCAAGATGGAACCCATGACTGCCACCCTGACTTCCACCGGTTCCACCGCCGCCGTCATTGTTACCCATCAGCGCGCCGAGCTACTGCGGGCCTCGCTTGAACAGGTAGTCCACCAAACCCACCCCGTGCAGTGGGTAGTCGTGGTGGATAATGGCGCAGAAGATGCGGTGCGCGAACTCGTCGAATCCATGGCGGGTGACCGGGGCGTCTACGTACCTTCGGAAACCAACCTGGGCGGCGCCGGTGGCTTTGCACTGGGCTTTCTTACCGCTCTTTCTTTGGGCGCCGATGCCGTGTGGTGCGCCGATGATGACGGCCGCCCTGCCGATCATGCGGTACTAGCGGAGCTGTATCGGGTGGCTGAAGCCAACCGCCTGCATGAGGTCTCCCCGGCGGTATGCAATATTGACGATCCCGGCCGCCTCGCCTTCCCCCTGCGCCAGGGGCTGGTATGGCGCCGCCGGATGGACGAGCTGGAGGGCGATTTCCTGCCCGGCATCGCCTCACTTTTTAACGGTGCGCTGATTTCCGCCGCGGCCATGGAGATCATTGGCGTGCCGGACTACCGGCTGTTTATCCGCGGCGATGAGGTGGAATACCACCGCCGGCTGGTTAATTCCGGTCTCTCCTTCGGCACGGCGCTGACCACCAGCTACCTGCACCCGGACGGATCGGATGAGTTCAAACCCATCCTGGGCGGGAAGATGCATACCCAGTACCCAGAAGGTGAGTTCAAGCGCTTTTTCACCTACCGCAATCGCGGCTACCTGCTGTGGCAGCGCGGCATGCGCAAACTACTACCCCAGGAATTTGCCCGCTTTGGCTGGTTCTTCTTGGTCCAGCGCCACGACCCGGCCGGTTTTATCGAATGGCTCAAGCTCCACAACCGCGGGCGCCAAGAAGATTTCCGCCGGCCGCACCAGGGCTAGGACGGATCCTGCTTGGCGACGACCCTGACTCCCGCCTTCCTGAAAATAATCCAGCGCTGCACCGCAAAGTTCACCACGGTGGCGGTGCCCTGCGAGATGGCAAAGGCCACCATATTGACCACGAAGGTCACGCCGTAGGTGGCAAGTACCCCGGCGAAGCGCACCGCGGTGGCTTTGGCTTGGAAGGTCCAGCGGCGATTGAGCAGATAGGCAGCCCAGGTACCGACGATAAAGCCCACCGCCCGCGCCGGATCGGCGCTCAGCAGGCCGAAGCCGATCTGCAGGAGCCAGGTTAAGGAGACGTCGATAAGCGCGGCAAGTGCCCCCGTCACCGCGAACTTGGCGCTTTGCACGCGCAGGCTGGTCGAGCGCGAAGCCCGCCGGGCCGCGCCGCGCCACGTCCGTGAGGAGGCTGCTGCCATCTACTTTTCCTTAAAGATAAAGACCCTTTGAATGGCAAAGTTGGTCACCGTGGCCACGCCTTGGGCGATGACGAAGGCGATGGTGTCTTTCACCGCCCCCTCAAAGCCGAGGGCCATAAGCGGCTCATTGAGCACCCAGTACAGGAAGTTTTGGACCGCAAAGGTAGAGGCGTACAAGATGCCCACGGTCGCGGCCGTGCGGCCAGACACCTTGGCCCCAAAGGTCCACCGCGCATTGGCTAGGTAGGCGGCGATGGTGCCAAAGACCCAACCGATGGCCTTGGCGGCGGAACGGTGCAGCCCCAAATAGGTCAATAGCAGCGTGAGACCATAGTCAATGGCGGCGGTAAATACACCCACGGAAATAAAACGCACCAGCTGGGTATGCAGCGAGGTGGATGAGGGCTTTACTTCTACGGCGTCGTCAGCGGAATTAGTCACGAGTGAGTAGCCTACCCGCGCAAGAGCGCTCGGTACATGTCCAACCGATCCACCGGCGCGGCGGATTCGGCGCCATAGGCGCCTATCCCGGCCAATTGCTGCAACGACGCCGCACACAGCTCCCGCACGTCGGCGCCGGAGAGCGCCGTGCCATCGTCATTGACCCAGCCGAGCGCATCCATGGTGGTCTCCACGACGGAATCGGTTAGCTCCGCGCCACCCATGCAGGATAGGGCCAACGCCATGGACCAAAAGGCGTCTTTGCCTTCATGGGTCACCTCGCGCGGCAGGCTGGCGAGCACGCGGGCGGTATGCGGTGTGAGGTCGGTTTCCCTGCCTAGGTCCATCGCTTGCAGCAGTGGGACGAAGTCATAGAGTTTGGTGCGCTCAATCAAATCGCGCACGGGGGACGATACCGCGGAAAAGACTTCATCGGTAACTTCTTGGCCGGTCAATTCACGGTTCACGCTGGTCAGCTCAAAGGGCTGAAAGAGCGATCCGGAGCCGCCCACGCACAGTGCCTCTGGGGTGCCATTATCGCGGGGATAAATCTCGGCTACTACTAGCTCGAAGTCCCACAGTCCCCAGGCGAAGTCGATTTGATCGCCCTCGCGCCACAGGAATTCGGAGGCCTGGCGCTCCGGATCGATGCGCGGGCCACGGGCCTCGCTGTGTTCATAAAAGTGCCAGGGGGATTCCTCCTCCGGCAGGCCAAAGCAGATACGCAGCACGCGGTGCAGCTCGGTGAAGGTCAGAGCATCGCTAAAACCTATCTGGCGGTGCACCTCGCCATCGGCGCGTATATTCGCGGCTTGGCAGATGATGGTGAGGGGCTCGCGCTTGAGGGATACCACGCCATCGGCGCGTTTGGCCCGCGCCTGTGCGATATCGGTGACCCCTGCGTTCATGAGCCCCACCATACGCAAGTTTTAGGAAGCTAGTTTTGCAATATCCCGTGCTTCTAGCTCACTAATGAGGAACGTCAGCGCTGCACCAATGGCACCCAAGAGGGTCCACGGCCGCTTGGCACCGCGCTTGCGCAGGAACTTCACCATGCTGCGGGAAAGGGCAACGTTCA
The DNA here is from genome assembly GCF_030216265.1 of Corynebacterium sp. UMB0012. NCBI lineage: Bacteria > Bacillati > Actinomycetota > Actinomycetes > Mycobacteriales > Corynebacteriaceae > Corynebacterium > Corynebacterium sp. UMB0012. The sequence continues at coordinate 22,543 of NZ_JASOKQ010000019.1, read as the reverse complement.
TCCAGCCGCCCAGGATGAGCAGCAGCACCACTGCGGCAAAAATAGCCCACAGCTTGAGGCCTTGATCGGCACTATCCTGCGGCGAGCGCGGCTCATCACCGTCCTGCTCAGCGTGCGCGTTGGTATAGGCCACCAGGGCGCCAAAGCCAAAGAAAGACAAGGTATACGCGGTGATCAAACCGCCCTTGGACGTGATCCAATCCGGATAGGAGGTCGCGATGCCCACGGCGGCGGCCTGGGTGATGCGGCCAGCCAGGGTGTCATCGAGGGCGTAGTTGTCTTGGCGCTGATCGTGCATCTCACGGTTGTTGGTCATAGCGACTACTTTAAGCGGCGGTAAGCTAATGCGCATGTACTCGGAAAAGACAGAGCATATGACGCCGGCGCAACAGGCGGCACAGGATGTGCGCGCGGAGGACGATAAGCGCAACGGCCACTTCGAGGCCACGGAGCATACCGATGTGCCGTTGAGCCCTTTCATGATTCGCCTGATGGCAGAGGAATTGCCCATGCTGGATTCCTCCTCACGGGCTCGCGTCTATGAACTTTTGCGGGAGTATGATGGACCGATTATTGAATCCCAGGAGGAGCTGCCGGAGGAGATCCGCACACTCATGGATCTGTAAACGGGCACATTCGGGCAGTACAAACGTCCGTTTTGTACCGAATATCACTCGGGTCACTCCAACCACCCTCGTGTGAGCTAGGTAGGCTAGAGAAGCGACATAAATCCGTCGAGCAAAGAGTAAGAGATGGAATTACATACCACTGAAAAGTCCCTGCACGGCTGGGGCCGCACCGCCCCGACGACCGCCCACGTTCTCGCCACCGAAGACGTGGACGTCATTAAGAAGGCCGTGGCCCAGGTTGCAGAAGATAACTCGGATAAGCCCGCCCACCTGCGCCGTGGCGTCATCGCCCGCGGTATGGGCCGCTCCTACGGTGACCCCGCCCAAAATGGCGGTGGCCTGGTCATCGACATGCAAAAGCTCAATAAGATCCACTCCATCGACCCGGAGTCCGCTCTGGTGGACGTCGATGGCGGCGTCACCTTGGATCAGCTGATGAAGGCCGCCCTGCCATATGGCCTGTGGGTTCCGGTTCTACCGGGCACCCGCCAGGTCACCATCGGTGGTGCTATCGGCCCGGATATTCACGGCAAGAACCACCACTCCGCCGGTTCCTTTGGTAACCACGTGGTCTCCATGGAGCTGCTCGTAGCCGATGGACGCGTGCTGCACCTGACCCCGGAGGGATCCGAGGATGACCCGAGCGGCGACCTCTTCTGGGCCACCGTCGGCGGTATGGGCCTGACCGGCATCATCCTGCGCGCCACCATCCGCATGACCAAGACGGAAACCGCCTACTTCATCGCGGATACGGACCGCACCGATAACTTGGATGAGACCATCGCCTTCCACTCCGATGGTTCCGAGCACAACTACACCTATTCTTCCGCCTGGTTCGATGTCATCTCACCAGAACCAAAGCTGGGCCGCTCCACCATTTCCCGCGGCTCGCTGGCCACCCTGGCACAGCTGGAAGAGCTCGCCCCGAAGCTGGCCAAGGACCCACTGAAGTTCAATGCGCCGCAGCTAATGACGGTGCCGGATATCTTCCCATCCTGGACCATGAATAAGCTCTCCCTCTCCGCCGTGGGCTTGGCGTACTACACCATGGGCGCACCGGCGAAGAACCAGGTCAAGAACCTGACGCAGTTCTACCAGCCGCTGGATCTCATCGGCGAGTGGAACCGCGGCTACGGTTCCAAGGGCTTCCTGCAGTACCAGTTCGTGGTACCGACCGAGGCCGTGGAGCCGTTCAAGGAGATCATCCGCGATATGCAGCGCTCCGGCCACTACTCCGCCCTCAACGTGTTCAAACTCTTCGGTGAAGGCAACCGCGCGCCGCTGTCCTACCCGATGCCGGGCTGGAATGTCTGCGTGGACTTCCCCATTCGTCCGGGCCTGGGCAAGTTCCTGGATGACCTGGACCGCCGCGTGATGGAATTCGGCGGCCGCCTCTACCTGGCCAAGGAATCCCGTACCTCCGCGGAGAACTTCCACAAGATGTACCCGGGCATGGAAGGCTGGCTGAAGACCCGCAACGAGATCGACCCGACCGGCGTCTTTGCCTCCGATATGTCCCGCCGCCTCGAGCTGCACTAATCACTGGAAATAACACCTTTAAGGAGATTTACTGACCATGCTTAATGCAGTAGGCCAAGCACAACACATCCTGCTTCTGGGCGGCACCTCTGAGATCGGCCTCGGCGTCGTCTCCGAGTTCCTGCAGCGCGGCCCGGCCAAGGTCACCCTGGCCGCCCGCCCGGAGTCCCCGCGCATCGCGCAGGCCAAGGCTGACCTAGAATCCCGCGGCGCTGACGTAGAGGTCCTCGACTTCGATGCCACCGACTTCGACTCCCACCCGGACGTTATTAATAAGGCCTGGGCCCGCGGCGACGTCGACGTAGCCATCGTTGCCTTCGGCACCCTGGGTGACCAGGAAGAGCTGTGGCAAAACCACGACAAGGCCGTCGCCTCCGCACAGACCAACTACACCGCACCGGTGTCCGTAGGCGTGCTCTTGGGTGAGAAGTTCAAGCACCAAGGCCACGGCACCATCATCGCTATGTCCTCCGTAGCAGGCATGCGCGTGCGCCGTTCCAACTTTGTCTACGGCGCTTCCAAGGCCGGCGTGGACGGCTTCTACATCAACCTGGGCGAGGCCCTGCGTGGCACCGGAGCCAACGTGCTGGTTGTCCGCCCGGGCCAGGTGCGCACCAAGATGTCCGCCGAGGCTGGCGACGCCCCACTGACCGTCAACGTCTCCGACGTTGCCGAGGCCACCGTCAAGGCCGTACTCGAGGGCAAGCAGTCCATCTTCGTACACCCACTGTTTGAGTACGTGTCTTTGGCATTCAAGTTCATCCCGCAGGCCATCTTCCGCAAGCTGCCGTTCTAAAACGCCTCAGCTTTCCGCGCTGGCGCCAGCCGGCCGGCTCGCCTCCGCCCCGCCCCCGCTCTTTCGCCTCGCCGCACACCCGCGGCGAGGGAAGTGACGGGGGCGGTGGTGTATCAGGGGGACGTCGGCAAGCAAGTGCTCACCTGCCCGCGCCAAATCTGGGCTGGGGGGCTTGGGTATGCGAAACTAATGGGCATGACAAGCACCGCTGTACCCGCCCAGTCAACGCCCGTGAGCGAGGATAACCGCACCGAGGCCTACCGCGCCGATGCGCTGACCCCTCGCGCGACCTTGCTGGGTATTGTGCTGGCCGCCCTGGCCGGTGGCGTGGTAACGCTGCTGGGATGGTTTGCCTTCAAGACGGTCTCGCTGCCGTCCTTTAATACCTCCATGGTCACCCGCGCGCTGGCCACGGTGGGTGTGGTGCTCACGCTGGCCTTGGCCGGCGGGCTGTGCGTGTGGTGGCTCTATGACCACTACAAGGAGACCTTTGCCCGGCCACGCTGGCGGGCCTGGCTGACCTACGCGGTCACCTACCTGTCTCCCGCTTTGCTGACCCTGGCCGCCGTGGGCCTGCCGCTGTCTGCCTCCCGCTTGTGGCTCGATGGCGTACAGGTGGATCAGGCGTTCCGCACCCAGTTCCTCACCCGTTCGGTGGATGAGATGGGCTATGCGGACATGAACTACCAGGACATGCCGTCCTTCTATCCGATTGGCTGGTTCTGGTTGGGTGGCCGCTTGGGTGCGCTCATGGGAATTCCGGGCTGGGAGGTCTACCAGCCCTGGGCGCTCATCTCCATTGCCGTGGCCGGTTGTATTTTGGTGCCCATCTGGCAGCGCCTGACCAGTTCCCTGCCGGTCGCCACCGCCATCGCCCTGGTGACCACCGCGATTACACTCACCATCGCGGCCGAGGAGCCCTATTCCGCGGTCATTGCCATGGGGCTGCCCGCCGTTGCGGTACTTAGCGCCCGCGCCTTCCGCGGCTCCGGGCTGGCTACCCTGGGAGTAACGCTCTACCTGGGCATTTCCGCTACGTTCTATACCCTTTTCACCGGTGCGGCCGCACTTACAGTAGTCAGCCTCATCGCGCTGTTTACCGCGCTCTATGAGCATACGTGGCGCCCCATCCTGCGCCTGGTGATCATGGCGGTAGGCTCCATTGCCATCGCGCTTATCGCCTGGGGGCCCTACCTATGGTCGGTCATGCACTCACCGGCGCCACTGCAAACCACCGCGCAGCACTACCTGCCGGAGGAAGGCACGCAAATTCCAGTGCCTTTCTTGTCTTTCAGCATTGTGGGCTTCCTCTGCCTCATGGGGCTTATTTACATCGTCATCCGCCTCAATGACGTGGAGGTACGCGCGCTGGGCATCTCCCTCCTTGGCACCTACCTGTGGACCGTGGTGTCTATGGTGGCAACCCTGGCCGGCACCACGCTGCTCAGCTTCCGCCTCGAGGTGATCGTGGTGCTCCTCTTTGCCACCGCCGGCATCCTAGCCCTGGCAGAGATTCGTCTACTCGGCGTGCACCGCCTCTACCCGGCGCGGTTCTCCCACACCACCAATAAGCAGATCACCGCGGTCTTTGGCATCATCTTGGCCCTGGCCGGCGTCTTCTATGCGCAGCAGATCCCAGAGGCCAACGAGGACGCCATCGATCACGCCTATAGCGATACCGATGGCTACGGCGAACGCGCGGACCGCTTCACCAGCGATTCCGCCCACTACTACCTGGATATCCACAACTTTATTCAGGACCAGGGCTATACGCCGGATGAAACGGTGGTGCTCACGGATGAAAAGACCTTCATGTCTTATTACCCCTACTGGGGCTTTAACGCCTTTACCAGCCACTACGCTAATCCCTTGGGCGAGTTCAGCACCCGCAATGAACAGATTGAGACCTGGGCCAATGATTCCTGGGATATGCAGCCGGAGGAGTTCCGCAAAGCCTTGGATTCTGCCGCCTGGCGCGGCCCGGATGTCATGATGTTCCGCGGCGACCTGGAGAATAAGGACGATGGCTTCAAGCTCCACCTAGCAGAAGATATCTATCCCAACCAGCCGAATATTCGCTACCGCGCGGTCTTCTTCAATGCCGACGTTTTTGATAAGGGCTGGAAGTTGCAGCAAACCGGTCCCTTTGTAACAGCCGTTCGCACCAAGTAAGTTCACCCACACTTCCCGCCCGTGGCAGGGTGTGCCCGCGGGCCGAAGGGGTTATCTGACGTAAACTAATCGCCGTGTCAGATAGCCTCACTACGAATACCACCCAAGCGCGACCTGCCGCTGCCGGCTCCCGCTTCACCGCCGCCCCCGCGGGCCTGCGGTGGACCGCAATCATTGCCGGGCTGATTGGTTTCCTGTGTTTTGTAGCGACCCCGCTACTGCCGGTGACCCAAACCCAGTCCTCTTATGATTGGCCACAGCATGATTCCGTGCAGTCCATCAACGCGCCGCTCATTTCCGTCGCCCCAGAGGACCTGAAGGCCACCATCCCCATCTCCGCAGTCGATGAACTGCGCGAGGGCCAGTCCATGGTCTACGGCACCGTCCCACCGGAGTCCAAGAAGGCCTCCAACCGCGGCCTTTTCGTCCGTGCGAATGACGAGGGCCTGTCCGTTGTGTCCTTGGATGAGGTGCTGCTTACCCTCAACGCCCAAGAGGTAGCCAAGCTCCCCAAGGACGCCAGGATTGAAATTTCCGCTACGGGCGATGGCACCTCCGTGAGCGTGGGCGAGCATGAAAAGACCACCGAGGAGGATCTGCGCCCGCAGGTCACCGGCGTCTATACCGAAATCGACGATAAGGCTGACGTGCAAGCCCTGCTTGACGACGGCCTCAATGTCCACGTCGATATCAACTCCCGCTTTACCTCGTCCCCGACGTTGCTCAAGACCATTGCCATGTGGCTGGGCATCGCCATGGTGGTCGTGTCCCTGTTCTGCCTGTGGCGCATCGACCGCCTCGACGGCCGCCGCTTCGGCTTCATGCCCGAGACGTGGAAGAAGGTGCGCCCGCTCGATGGCGTGGTCGCCGCCATTTTGGGATTCTGGTACATCCTCGGCGCCAATACCTCCGATGATGGCTTCATCTTCTCCATGAGCCGCGTCTTCGATCACGCGACTTATATGGCCAATTACTACCGCTGGTACGGCGTGCCGGAGGCGCCCTTTGGCTCCCCCTATTACGACCTGGTTGCCGTACTCTCCCAGATTTCTACCGCCTCGGTCTTCGTGCGCCTGCCGGGCCTGATTTCCGGGCTCATCATCTGGTTTATCCTTTCCCGCGAGATGCTGCCGCGCTTTGGCCAGCTTGTCGACGGCCGCCGGGTCGCCCACTGGACCGCAGCGCTGATGTTCCTGGCCTTCTGGCTGCCATATAACAACGGCACCCGCCCAGAGCCCATCGTGGCGCTCGGAGTGATGTTTACCTGGGCTTCCTTCGAGCGCGCCATTGCCACCCGCCGCCTGCTTCCGGCGGCCGTGGGCACCATCGCCGCAACCATCACACTGGCCGCCGGCCCCACCGGCCTTTTTGCCGTGGGCGTATTCCTCGTCAGCCTGCCGCACCTCTTCCGTGCCATGGCCGAGCGCGTGCCGTCCATGGGCGGTGGCGCCTTGGGCTGGCTTTCCCTCATCGCGCCGTTCCTGAGCGCTGGCACCGCCATCATGGTCGCCGCCTTTGGCGACCAAACACTCTCTACCGTGCTGGAATCCACTCGCGTGCGCTCCGAGGTCGGCCCCTCCCTGCCGTGGTACGCCGAGTACGCGCGCTACTCCACCCTCTTCCAGGAATCCGTGGATGGCTCGCTGACCCGCCGCTTCGCGGTCTTCACCATGCTCTTCTGCCTGGTGCTCATCGTGGCGGCCTTTATCAAGGACCGCCGCGTCGTTGGTGCTGCCGTCGGCCCGACCCAGCGCCTGCTCATCATCGTGGCGCTGTCCATGTTCTTCCTCATGTTCACCCCCACCAAGTGGACCCACCACTTTGGCATCTACGCCGGCGTGGCCGGTGTCATCGCCGCCCTCGGTGCCGTGGTGCTCTCTCAGTTTGCGCTGCGTTCGCCGCGCGCTCGCACCTTCTCCATCGCCGCGGTGGTCTTCTTGCTCGCCATCTCCTTCGCCGGCTGGAACGCCTGGTGGTACGTATCCTCCTTTGGCATTCCGTGGTGGGATCGCACGGTGCAGCTCAAGGCCATCGAGGCCAATAAGGTGCTGCTCGCCATCGCCCTCATCATCTTCGCCATCGGCGTGGTGCAGTCCCTGCGCCATAGCTACCGCAAGTCCCAAGCAGAAGAGGCCGGCACCCTGGCGGAATTTGAGAAAAATGCCGCCGCTAAGGTTTCGCGCTCCGCCGGTATCATGTCCGCGCCCATCGCCTTGGCCTGTGCCATCGTGGTAGCGCTATCGTGTGCTTCCTTTGCCAAGGCCACCGTCTCGCAGGCGGATTCCTACTCCGTGGGCAAGGGCAACGTGGCCTCCCTGCGCGGCAATACCTGTGCTCTGGCGGATCAGACCATGGTGGAGACCAACACCAATGATTCCTTCCTGACCCCGGTGGACGGCGACTTGGGCGATTCCCTGGTGGATGAGGACGAAACCCACACCGGTTTCGACCCGAACTTCATCCCGGAATCCATCGAGCCGGAAAACCAGAACTCCGCCTCCGTGGGTGCCATCGCGGATGGCTCCAGCAATTCCTCCTCCGATAGCGCGGATACTGCTACCTCGGGCGCGGATACCGAATCCGGCGGCACGAGCGATTCTGCCGATTCCCAGGAGACTAAGAATAAGCAGGACAAGAAGTCTAAGGAAACCACCAATACTTCGGAAGGTGGCGTGCGCGGCACCCAGGGCGTCAATGGTTCCACCATGCACCTGCCGTTCAACCTGGACTACACCAAGGTGCCGGTGCTCGGCTCCTATTCCGAGGCGCAAGACTCCACCTCTGAGGTGACCACCAAGTGGTACAACCTGCCAGAGGCCAAGGACAATACTCCCGTGCTCGCCGTATCTGCAGCCGGCAATATCTACCACCACGACGTCAACGGGGTAGAGCAGGAAGGCATGAAGCTTAGCCTCGAATACGGCACCATCGATGGCTCCGGAAAGGTCACCAATACTGGCGAGGAAGAACTCTCCGCCGTCGGTGCCACGCCAAAGTGGCGCAACCTGCGCCTGCCGCTGGATAAGTTGCCAAAGGATGCCAACGTGGTGCGCCTGGTAGCAACGGATGACTCCACCGATGAGGATGACTGGCTGGCCTTTACTCCGCCGCGCGTCCCAGAGCTAGACACCATCAATAACCAGTTCTCCAAGGACACCCCGGCACTATTGGACTGGGCCGTAGCCCTACAGTTCCCGTGCCAGCGCACCTTTGACCACTTCGCCGGCGTTACCGAAATCCCGCAGTACCGCATCCTGCCAGACTCCTCGGCCCAGACCTCGCTGACGGACTTCCAGTCCTTCTCCGGCGGTGGCGCCATGTCCACCGCGGAGGCGGTCAACTACTCCTATGAGATCCCGAGCTACCTCAATAATGACTGGGCCCGCGATTGGGGCGCCATTGAAAAGTACGAGCTGCGTACCGATTCACAGGGCAATGCCCCAGTCCCCGCCGAGATCGATTATGAGGACATTACCCGCTCCGGTCTGTGGAAAGACTCCGAGATGAAGATTCGCCCCGAGGGCGAGGAGTAGTCTCACCTGCGGCAGCGCCTCGGCCCCGCTGCGGGGCGCGCAACCGCCGCACAATCCAATCGCCTAGGAAAAAGATCACAAGCGAGGCGCCAAAGAGCGGCGCGATGATCGAATAGGCCATCACCCCCGCCAGCACGGCGGGGGTAATTTTTAGCTCGGGCAGGCCGCGGCGCGGCTTTATCCACCACATCCGCAGACCCGCGATACTCACCACGAGCAATCCCAAGGCCAGCGCCGCCAAGGCGATCTGGCTATAGATGCCAAAAAGCGTCCCCATGTGCAGCTGGATGAGCCACGAGGTTAGCTGTGCGGCAAGCGGCCAGTCGGCGGAATTGATGCGGTCGATGACCTCCCCGTTCGGGGTCACTGCTACGGCATCGCTGCGCAGCTTAAAGGCCGCACGAGCCTCGCGCACGCCCCACGCATCGCCTGGCTTTTCCGGTGGGGTCATCTCCAGAACCCCGGTCAATCCTTGGCTGCGTGCTGCCGACAATGCGGTTTGGGCCCCGACAGGTTTCGCACCGCCCTCGTGTCCCGCATGACCCGCATGACCCCCATGGCCCTTGTGACCAGCGTGGCCGGAACGCTCCCCCGTCTCAGTGCTAGCGCCCACTTCCGCAACGGAGGTTGCCACGGACGGTTCCTTCCAATTCAGTTCCTCGCGCACCTTACCAATCGCGGTACCCGCCACCAGCGACCACGTCAGGCCGGTGACGGTCAGGAAGAGAAAGCCTGGCAGCAACCAAGCGCCCACGCGGGCATGCAACGTCAGCGGCTTGGAAAGCCGCTTTCTATTCTTCTGCTTACGCTTAAGCCACAGGTAAAGGCCAAGGATGCTCAGCGCACCGAGCCACGAGGCCGCAAGTTCGGCATAGAGGCGGCCAGGCTCGCCCAGCCACAGGGTGCGGTGGCCATCGGAGGCCCACGTACGGAAGGGCAGCGCGCGGGATCCGCCATATTGTTGTAGTTCGCCAGTGATGTGCAGGTCCACCGGGTCTACAAAGACAGCGTGGGTATAGCTGGAATTGGGGGCGGTGGGGTCGTCGAAAAGCACGCGGGTGGTCTCTTGCGGGTCTTCGGAAGGCTCAACCCGAACCACCGTCCCATCCGGGTGCTGGCGCTGGGCGGCGGCAATCTGTTCATCAAGGCTGCGCGGGCTGCCTTGCGCGGTGGCTGTCACCTCATCGTGGTAAATCCACGGTTCAAAGGTGGGCGCCAAGGCATAGAGAAACCCGCTTAACGCTGCGACAATGAGAAAGGGCGCAATGATTACGCCGGCGAATTTATGCAGGCGCGATAGCGCGCCATGGGTGGATATAGTCATGCGGAACTAGTCGCACCCTTGTTGAAACTAGTTCCCTTTTAGTATGGAACCGCCAGGAACCTTTTATTTTTCTAGCTCGCCTGCCAGAAACGCCGCCGCATCCCGCACGCGCTGCCGCGCCACCGCCGGGGTGGACACGCGGTGGGTGGAAACATAATCGCGCGCGGCGGCACCTGGCACGGAAACACGCGCGGCAATCTCATCTTCAGTGGCGGTCTGCACGAAAGTGTGCGGACCAAGCTCAGATAGGTCCGCTGGGATGCCGTATCCGGCGCGCAGGTCCTCCGGCAGATTTGCCAGGGCGCCGAAGTCGGGGAAGGTGAGCAGCAGGGCGTCGGCAGGCGCCAGCACCGCCAGCACCCCGCCGGAGGAATAACCCCAGGTAGTAACGCTAGAAGCACCCTGCGCGCGGGCATAGTCGATGGCTTGCTGCACGGCAGTGACCATCTCCGCCACGGTGTGCTCGGGGGCGAGGGGATAATCCACGTCAATAATGGTGGTGCCGGATAGCTGCGCGGCGGCGGCTACCTCGGGGCGCCACTGCATCTCCAGCGCTTGGCCATCGCCGCGCCACCAACCGCCCGAATGCAGCGAGACCGCCCACCGGCCGGTGGGCGTGCTGGGCCGGAAAATGGCACCCACCTCGGACTCTTCTACGCTAATGCCTTCCGTGTACGCAGTACCTGGCAGCGCATGATCCACCGCAGTACCGAGCACCATCATTGCCGCGTGGGTGATTCGGTCCGGCAAGAGCGCGCAATATTGGTCCGCCTCTGGGGAGCCGCCCCCGGCCCACGGCGGGCGAAAATCCGGGGTGTCATAGTGGGCGTCAATATAGGCAACGAGCTGCTCGAGCTGTTCCTTTTCCTCCATCTGGCGGTCTTGGCCGCCGATGTGCCATTCCTGGCCGGGCTCCAGCGGGCGGTGCGGGTCCTGGTTAGCATCTGCGTTAGTCATGCCACCGAGCCTACGCGCACCGCCTACCGGCTAAAAGGGCTACCAGATGGTGACGCGATCCTCTGGCGCAATGTACATGGCGGAATCCTCCGCTACGTCAAAGGCCTCGTAGAACTCCGCGATATTGGCAGCGATGAGGTTGCAGCGGAACTCCGCCGGCGAGTGCGGATCAATAGCCAGGTACTGGGTAGCCATCTCCGGGCGGATGGCGGTGCGCCACACGCGGGCCCAGGATAGGAAGAAGCGCTGCAGGCCGGTGTAGGTGTGCTCGGCCAACTCCGGTTCGGCGCCATCTACCTCGAACTTCTCCTCCTTGCCCTGCAGGTCAATGCCCTTATCGGCGCAGTAGTTCTTGAAAGCCACCACAGCGATACCCAAACCGCCCAAGTCACCGATATTCTCGCCCAGGGTGAAGCTGCCGTTGACACCGGTGGAGTCGATGCCGGCTTCCTTGAGCACCGTCGGTACCTGTCCATTGAACTGCTCCACCAGCTTGGCGGTGAACTTTTCAAAGGCCGCGCGATCCTCCTCGGACCACCAGGAATTCAGATTGCCCTGGCCATCAAATTGCGAGCCCTGGTCATCAAAGCCGTGGCCAATTTCGTGGCCGATGACGGCACCGATGGCGCCGAAGTTTTCTGCGGCATCAGCATCCGGGTTATAAAACGGCGGGCGCAGGATGGCGGCCGGGAAGGTGATGTCATTGACTACCGGGTTATAGAAGGCGTTGACCGTCTGCGGGGTGGTCACCCATTCATCGCGGTCGGCCGGCTTGCCAATCTTGGCCAGCTCAAAGTCATGGGAGAAGGCGGAGCCGGCGCGGGCATTGGCCAGCAGGTCCGCGCCCTTGCCAGAGATCTCGAGCCCGGAGTAATCGCGCCAGGAATCCGGGAAGCCAATCTTGGCCTTGAACTGGGACAGCTTTTCTAGCGCGCGCTCGCGGGTGGCCGGCGTCATCCACTCCAGCTGGGAGATGCGCTCACGGTAGGCGGCGATGAGGTAGTCCACCAGCTCATCCATCTCGCGCTTGGAAGAGGCCGGGAAGTGCTTATCCACAAATACCTGGCCAATCTCTTCGCCAACGAGGGACTCGGCCAAGCCCACGGCGCGCTTCCAGCGGTCGCGCTGCTGGGTAGCGCCGGAGAGCTTGGTGCCATAGAACTCGAAGTTCTTCGCGCCTACTTCCTCCGGCAACAAAGCCGCGCGGGAGCGCAGGATGTGCCAGGTGGCCCACAGCTGCCAATCGGCCATGCGCGCGGTGGTAAAGAGGCGCTCGAAGTGCTCGAGGTAGGACGGCATCATATTGACCACGCGGTGCTCTGGCAGGTTGCCGCCGGAGAGCAGAGCACGGGTCATGGTGGGCAACTCGCTAAATTCGCAGGGGTTATAGGTCTTAACCGCATCGCGGGTGGAGACCACGTCCCAATGGCCAGCGGCCAGCTCCTTTTCCAAGCCGACGATGCGATGGGCGGCTACCTCGGCGCCCAGGCCAAAGAGGCGGGCTGGGTCGAGGAATTCCAGCATCTCGGCCACGTGCTTTTCATAAGCGCTCAGCGTTTCCGCGTGGGCTTCCTCGCGGTAATAAGCCTCATCCGGCAGGCCCAGGCCGGATTGGATGACATAAGCAATGGCGTCCTCGGAACCGGAGTCCTTGGATACCCAGAAGGTCACCGGGGAGCCGACGCCGGTGCGCTCAAGTTCACCCAGGCGCTGCGCCAGTTCCTCTGGGCCGGCCGCGCTCAGGCGGTCCAGATCCGCGTCCAATGGAGCCATGCCGGCCGCGTTGACCCCCTCGGTATCCATAAAGGAGGCATAGAGCTTGCCCGGGCGGCCGGTGTCCTTGTCCACGATCTCGTGCACGAGTTCCTCCGCCTCATCGCGCAGCGCGTGGAAGGTGCCATCCACGCCGCGATCATCGGGAATGACGTGGCTTTCCAGCCAGGGTCCATTGACTAGTTGATAAAGATCTTTCATGCTTGCCACTCTAGGTCAAAGCAGCAAGATAAGGTGTGGGCTATGGAATTTTATCGCTTTCCTCCAGCGCATCCGCGGCGCCTTTTCCTCGCCGTTATTGCGTTCGTGGCGGTGGTTCTCGCTCTGCCCACAATTGTGCAGGCGGCGCTGGCGGATTCCTCCGCAGACGTCGAGCAGGTCACCCTGACCGAGCCCAGCCAGGACTGGGAGATTGACGTTCCCGATCTCTACTGCGAGCGAGATTATGAATCCCTCGCCAGCATCGGCTGGATCTGCGGCGATGTCAGCGTACAGGCCACCCTCACCGAGGATGCCAAGGACGATGCCACCACCTTGCGCCGCATGGTCCGCGCCCTCGCCATGACTTCCCTGCCGGCCGACGCCCCTACCTTCGACGGCACGAATGGAGCACTCCTGCTTGCCGACGCCCCCTCCTCCACCGCCGCCCTCTCCCTCGACGGCACCGGCGAAGACGAAAACAAAGATTGGGTGGTCACCGTGACCGGAAAGGGCGATCAAGCCCGAGCCACCACCTCGCGCATCTGGCATGCCTTCGGCCAAGAGGAATTACCCGCCGATGCTGATGCAGAATTCGCTGACTTCTCCGGGGAGTTGATGTACTAGATGTCCAAGCTCTTTCGCACCACGCTGTGGATCCTCTCCGGCATTGGACTCATCGCGTTCTTGGTCCAGACGCTGAGCACATTCTTAATCTCTCCCCTGATGGGCCTGCTCAGCCTGCTTATCGCCGCCGTGCTCGTAGCGTTGGTCATCTACCTGCTGCAACGCAGCCCCATGTGGGCACGCCCGGCGCGCCTGTGGGCCCTACTGGCTTTCCTTTGGGGCGGCGGTGTGGCCGTTTCCTTGGCGCTTATTAGCGCTGGGCCGGTCATGCAGCTCGCCATCGGCACCGGCTGGGTCGATGCCATGATGTCCTGGAGCGGCGCCTACCCAGAGGAAATCTCCAAGGCCACCGGCGTTATCTTCGTGCTCATGTCCTTCCGCCAGCTCAACCGCCCCTGGCATGGCTGGACGGTGGGCGCAGTGGTGGGCCTAGGCTTCGAGGCCTGCGAAAACATCCTCTACGGCGCCATGGGTGCCACCATGCATCCCGATAGCGATATCCAGGGCTTATTTGAGATGTGGGGCCTGCGGCTCATCGCCGGCCCTGGCCTGCACGTCTTGCTCACCGCGCTGGCCGGCTGGGGCATCGGCTGGGCGCTCTATGCCGCGGCCAAGCCGCTGTGGTGGCGCATCGGTGTCTTTCTCGGCTGCCTCGCCGCCGCGTTCCTCCTCCACTTTTGCTGGAACTACCTGCACGATTCCGAGGTCGCCGCCATCATCCAGGCCGTCACGGTAGCGCTTATCCTCTACCCGCTGAGCATATGGCTGGTGCTGCGCGGCAATAAGCTCGCCAGGTCCGATGAGAGCTATAGCCACAGCACTGCCGACGACGCCCTCGCCTACATCCGCTAAAGCTCGCCGCCTTCATACAAAACAAGCACGTTTCGCCCTTTTCATGCTCCGTGAGAGACGAAACGTGCTTGTTTTGTCAGTGCTATGCCCCGGCTTCTACGAGCAGGACTCCCCCGACAATGAGCACCACGCCGAGGGATTTCAGCCAGGTAAATGGCTCCTTGAATAGGAGGTAGGAGGCGATAGCGGTCAAAGCAACACCGGTGGCCGCCCAAATGCCGTAGGCCACACCCAGATCCATGCCGGCCTTGAGCACGAGCGCCAAGAATCCATAGGCAGAGACATAGCACAGGGCAACGAGCGCCACCCAGAAGCGGCGGCCGGTTACCGCGGACATGCGCAGGCACAGCGTGCCTGTGACCTCAATGGCGGTGGCGAGGAAAAGGAGGAACCAGATCATTGCGGCGCCACCTCCACGGTGCGGTCGTGGTCCTTGTCCGACTTAGCGCCCATTTCTACGCAGAAAACGCCGCCCATGATGAGCGCAATGCCGGTGAGTTTTACTGCGCCAAGCGGCTCGCCAAATAGCGCGGCGGACAGCAACGCGGTGGAAATGACCCCGCCGGATGCCCAGAGTCCATAGGCCACGCCCACGTTGACGCCTTCTTGCATGACGCGGTGGAGCAGCACAAAAGCAAGGATGAAGCAGAAGGCGGCCACACCGTAGATCCAGACATGCTCTACGGCGTACTTCAGCGCGACGGTGCCCACGACTTCGCTGGCAATCGCGAGAAAGAGAATGACCCAGGCCCTCACTCCATCAACTCCTGTAATTCGCGGGCGTCGATTCCGTGCTCGTGCATTTTAACGCGGCCGTTGGCGTGCGCGATGGCCTCGCGATCCCAGAACTCCGCGGCGCGGGCGGGATCGTGGGAGGCGCCATCGGCGCGGACAACGCGCCACCAAGCGGTATTGGCACCGCCGCCGTGGCGTTTTAACACGGTACCGACGTTGCGCGCACCGCAGTCGGCCACCTTGGCCACCTCACCATAGGAGGTGACGTTGCCGGGCGGAATCACGGCAACGACCGCCAATACACGTTTGACCAGTGGCGATTCACTCATCGCAATTATTGCGGGTCGAGGCCCAGCACATCATCCGACTCGGTGGGCTCTTCTTCGGGGGCGTCTTCGACCTCGGTGAGGGTGATGGTTGCACCGGTGGAATCGGCCAAAAGGCACATGCGGCCGAAGGGCGAATCCCACGGTTCGCGGATGACCTCGCCGCCTAGTTCCACGGCCTTCTTCGCAGCGGCGTCGATATCGCGCACGCCCAGGTAGGTCTGCCAGAAGCTCGGGACCTGCGCCGGGAACTGCCCCTCGGCGTTCCACAGGCCGGCAAACGGCGCACCGTCTTCTTCCGCGGTAGCGTAGATAAAGTTCTCATCCTCGGACTGCATGGCGCGGATTTCCCAGTTGAATAGCTCGCCATAAAAATCCATTGCGCGCTGGAAGCCCGAGGTTGTGGTGAGCTCGTGCCAGACCGGGGTGCCGGGCTCGCCGGCGGCCACGAAGTGCTCCGGGCCGGCCGGTTGGATGAGGCCAAACATGCCTCCGGCGGCGTCGACAAGCAGGGCCATGTGCCCCAGCTGCACCTGCTGCGGCTCCACAAGGATGCGCCCGCCGAGGTTCTGCGCGCGCTGGCAATCGCCCGCGATGTCCTTGGACAGGAAGTAGGTCACCCACGTATCCGGCATGGGGGCCTCCTCCGGCTGCGGGATCAGCCCAGCGATGGGCAGGCCCTGCAGGCGCGCCATCTGGTACGGATTATCTTCGCCGGACTCGGCGGAAATTTCCCAGCCCAGCACCTGCTCGTAAAAGTGTGCGGACTTGCGCGGGTCCGAGGTGGTCAGGTCGATCCAGTAGGGCATGCCCACTTCAGCTTCGAATGCTGGCATCTACATATTCCTCCACTTTTCTGGATCAAAGTCATCGTCGGCCGTGGCCTCATCGAAGTAATCATCGTCATCGTCCGGCTCGCCCACGCGCGCGCAGGCGTCCTCGATGCACACTTCATCGCCTGGGTGGAGCATGGCGCCCCGGCGCGTCTCGGGCTCGCCATTGACCGTAACTACGCCTTCTGCGATGAGCTCTTTAGCTTCGCCACCGGTAGCCACCAAGCTGGCCAGCTTGATGAACTGGCCCAATTTGATGGAGTCGCCGTTGATAGGAATGTCTAGCATGCCGCCCAGCTTACCCAGCCCGCGCGCGGCTATCGCTACGGGTGGGCGATATGGAAGAAATCCAGGACCGTATCGGTGGTCCACTCCGCTTTCACCAAACCGGAATGGTCCGTGGCCCCGCCATTCCACGTGTGCGCGCCACCGTGGATGGTGTATTGCTCGGTGCGCGCATCACATACCCGCCAGGTAAAGTGCTCCACCGCTTCTTTCCGACGCCTCTTTGGAAACGGGTTACACCCATTCTCCCTGGCAATCCCGCGCAGCGATTTTTTGACCGAGTGGTAGTGCGCACCGTGCTGGCGCCCACCGCCATATTTCATCAGCACGTCTTCGGTGCCGTGGATATCTAGGTAATCGGTGGGCTCGCTGGCGCAGTCTTTTTCCACGCGGTCATATTTTGCCGCCGAAACCGTGGCCACCGCATCGAATAGGCCCGGCCGCTTGCAGGTCACCGCGCGGGCGAATCCGCCGCCATTGGAAAAGCCCACGCCATAGGTGGTGTCCGTGGCGGGATAATGGCGCCGGACGAAATCAATCGTGTCATCCACGTACTTGAGGTCATCGTCCAAGCTGGTTACCGCATAGGGTGCCGGCGCCCACGCCTTGCCCGCACCTTGGACAAAGACGGTAATGGCATCGCCCTGGGATAAGTCGGTGCCTTTGAACATGTTGCCGGCGTCCATCTCATAGCCGTGCATCGCCACGACCACGGGCAAGCGGTGGTGCTTATCCGCATTAAACGGCACGTGGACTACAAAACTGCGATGATTTTGTAGGTTAATGATCTGGTACTGGCCATTGGCCGTTGTGCCCTGGTCCGGCAGCGTGGTGATATAGCCATCGGCCACGCCTTGCGATTCATTCGGCACGCTGCCCGGCTGCGGCGGTTCTTCCTCGCACCCCGCCATGAGTCCGGCGGCCGCGCATAACCCAGCGCACAGGGCCAGTGTTTTCTTGCCGATTTTAATCACGGGCGCGCAGCTTCACCGCCGTGCCGGTGGCCGTGACCATCAGCATGTCATTCGACGTTCCCATGGGCGAATAATCGAAGGCAATGCCCACCACACCATCGGCCCCGAGCTCCTGACCGCGACCCCACAATTCATCGAGTGCCGCCTCACGCGCCTTGATGGCCTCGCTCTCGTACCCGGCGGAGCGCCCACCGGTGATATTGCGGATGGATGCCCCGAAATCCTTCAGCATATTAATACCGATGACGGTCACTCCGGCGATAATGCGGATATAGTCCGTAATCTCATAACCATCAACGGTATTAGTAGTGGTAAAAATCATGGATCCAGGTTACATGGCTATAAGTCCACGCACGCCCTCAAAAAGGATGATGACACCCAGCAGCAGGAAGACCACGCCGCTGACAATATCCACCCAGGCGGAATTCTTAGCCATCCACTTCGAAACCGCGCGGGTACTCAAAGCCACGCCGACAAAAAGCACGAGGCTTTCCAGAATCAATACGGCACCCACCATGAGATTGGCCCCAATGCCCATGCTGGGATCAATGAAATTGGCAAAGATGGCGCCGAAGAAGATGACCACCTTGGGGTTCGAAAGATCGCAGATAAATCCCATGCGATAGGCAGTGCCCGCCTTGATGATGCCGTCCGGCGTAAACCCGCGCGGCTGCGGGACGCGGGTTTCGGTGCCCACTACGGTTGCGGGTGCGCGGCGCTCCTTGATGCCGCCGGTAATGGCGGTATAGGCCATCCACAGCAGGTAACAACCACCGAGAACCTGCAGCGCCACGAGGATGCCAGGGTGCGCAGAAATCAGCGCGGATAGCCCCGCCAAGGAGGCCACGGTCCAAATGGTAAGGCCGGTGGTACTACCAAGCGCCGCCCATACGGCTGCGCGCGTAGAGCGCGCACCTAAGCGAATGATTTGCACTACGTCTGGGCCCGGCGAGGCCATCGCCGCGAACCACACGCCCATTAAGGTCACCAGGGCGCTAATAGCCACCTAACACCTCCATACTCGCATGCGATTGGATTAACACATGCCACTATAAGAACCCTCTCACCTGCAGCGAAACAGGTAAGTTCTGTGATGTAGGTAGCTCCTATATCAACTCTTTTATAGAAATCCACTACCTGTACTAACCGAAGAGCTCGATAGCGCCCTCCACGACCATAATGAATCCCAGCACCGCAAAGATAAGACCAGAAACGATATCGATGGTCGCGAAATGATGCGCAATCCAGCGCGATGCTGCGCGCACAATGAGCGCAAAGGTAGAAAACCATGTCACGGACATCGCCACGGGGATTACCGTCACCGCAACGGTCCAAGTGGGCGACATATCGGGGCGAATAAACTGCGCGAAAACCGCACCAAAGAAAACGAGCGCTTTCGGATTGGACAGGTTCGTAACCACGCCGAGCTTATAAGCGCGCCACCCGGTCATGTCATTAATACTGCCGGCCGCAATAGCCTGTTCCGTGTAATTCTCAGTGCCCACCACCACGGTGGATCCGCGGCGGGATGCAAAACCGGAACGAATCGAGGCCACACCCATATAGATAAGAAAGAGCCCACCAATAAGTTGCAGCGCATCCAGCACGCTCGGCCGCGCGGCGATCACCGCGGAGAGACCAGCCAAGGACGCAGTCCCCCAAAAGACCGTGCCGCTGCACACCCCCCAACGCACACATCAACCCGGCGCGGGTCGACCGCGGGGCCACGCGGATGACTTGAACCAAGTGGAATTTAAGTTCAATGTGTAGGTTAGCCGAATAAGAATCCCTGGCAGATGGTGGGGTAACCCTGCTCTGACTTCTGAATCTAGCTTGGATGCGCTGGGATTAAGACCGGTCACGTGTGAGAAGGTTTCGTGTACAACTAGTGATATGAACTTTTTATTGCTCGGTGGTACCGGTTTCCTTGGAGGACACATTGCATCTGCGGCAGTCGAGCGGGGGCATCAAGTTACTTGCCTTGCACGGGGTAACGGGAAGGTTCCCGATGGAGCTGAGTTTGTGAGTTCGGACCGTGACCGTGACGGTGCGTACGACGAGATTGCGGGGAAAACTTGGGACACCGTTGTGGATCTGACGAGTCAGCCCAAGCATGCGCGAGATGCGGCGGCGAAACTTCAGGCCAAGCATCGTATATATGTGTCTTCGAGCAGCGTATATGAAGACCAGGGAAGTATTTCTTCCGAGTCTGATTCCGTAGTCACTCCGCTTGAAATTGACCTCATGGAAAACATGGGGCAGTACCCAGGCGCAAAGTCTGCTTGCGAAACGATATATCGCAGCACAAATCGGTCGGTAATGGTAGTTCGCCCCGGTCTGATCGCCGGTTACGGTGACGAAACAGGGCGCAGTGGTTACTATCCGTGGCGCTTCGCGCATCCCACGGGTGAGAACGTTATCGTTCCAGACCCAGCGTTTCCCGTCGCTATGATTGATGTGAAAGACCTTGCAAATTGGATAGTTGAGTCTGCAGAAGTTGGGACTTTCGGAACCTTTAACGCCACGGGTTTTGCTACTTCCTTGTCCGATGTGTTCAAGATTTCACGTGAGTTAACCGCATCGAAGGCTGCAGCGCGACCTTTTTCCGATGAACTGCTTCTCGCTTGTGATGTAACCCCGTGGATGGGCTCAAATTCGTTGCCGTTGTGGGTGCCAGGTGTACAGTTTCGCAACATCGCGCTACTCGATTGCGCCGCAGCCTACGAAGCTGGCCTGCGGATTCGCCCGTTGAAAGAAACATTGGCGGATGCGCTGCGATTCGAAGAAGAACAGCAGGGTGAAAGACTCGCTGGACTCAGCGATGAAGAGGAAGTCGTGCTTCGCCAGCGGTTAGAAGATGGTATTTAGCTTCGGAGGAACAGTTTTAGTTGCAGTCGGGACCGTGCTGAGTTGTTCTTGTTCCGCGACTGACTGTGAGAATGAGTCCGAATCTGCCTGAGGGCAACTTCGGCGGTGCTAGCTCTTCGTGACGGGGAGCGATCTTGTCTTCTTTCGCCCCTCCGTGGAGTTCTGTTTCGTCATATAACCTCTGGTGTATGTGAAAGGTCGCGAGCAGACCTATTGCAGCAACCCCTTGACACCGCGCAATGGGTAAGCTGAATGAGCAAACGGTTAGAGCGATCGTGGGGAGGAGCCTCGGCATGAGTCTGAAAGATGACCTGGAGGAGTACGTCCAGAAGACCGTCGACGAACAGTGGGAACGTCGCGCAGGCCAGAAGGTGCCCGACGCCGATGACCTTCCGCTGAAGAACCTTGCTGTCGAGCTCGACGCAACTGTCCTCTACGCGGATCTTGCGTCGTCGACGAAGATGGTCAAGGGGTACAAGGACTGGTTCGCTGCGGAGGTCTACAAGAGCTATCTCTATTGTGCAGCTAAGATCATTCGAGCGCGGGGTGGTATCATCACGGCCTACGATGGGGACCGTGTCATGGGTGTGTTCATCGGGGACTCGAAGAACACCGCTGCCGCGAAGTGTGGGCTCCAGATCAACTGGGCGTCGAAGAATATCGTGGCAGCGAAAATCGCTGAGAAGTACCCGAAGAGCACCTTCGTGCTCAAGCAGCGGGTCGGCATCGATACCTCGAAGCTTTTCGTCGCCCGAACAGGCATCCGAGGCAGCAATGACTTGGTGTGGGTTGGGAACGCAGCAAACAATGCGGCGAAGCTGGCTGCGCTCGATCCTCGCTACCCGACCTACATCACCGCCGACGTCTACAACAGGCTGAATGAGACCTCGAAGCTAGGGGGTAACCCGAAGCAGAACATGTGGACTGACCTGGGGACCTCCGACATGGGCTATCGGATCTATGGGTCGACGTTCTGGTGGTCTGTCTGACGGGAGATGTCAACTGAGGGAGCTGATCCACTCGTCCATCTGCGGGATGATGGGATTTCCCTGGTACACGGTTCCGATGCCGGGCATCCCCTGCGGCCGGAGTAGGCCTTGGTTGTGATCGTTCAGGTTCGAGTAGAAGACGCCTCCGACGACAACCGGGCTCGATCCCCAACCGCGCCCCGCTAGGTGCGCTAGATGGGCTGCCCTGTTGACGACGTCGCCCATGTATACGACGTCGTTGATCGTGCTGCCGCTATAACCCGCCTTGATCATGAGGACCCGCCCGTACTCAACGCCTATGCCGATGCTGAGCTGGGTGATCCCTGCTTTCTCGTAGTGGTGGTTGAGGAGGTCTAGGAGGGTATTGGCCTGCGCTGCTGTAGCGAACACATCGTCGATGTGGTTGACCTGCGTCGTCTTGTAGGAGGCCCACACGCAGTCGCCGACGATATTGACCTCGCGCACATTAGAGTTGGAGTTTAGGACTGCGACCATTTCCGAGATAAACGACCGGTAGATCTTCGCAAGAACGGGTCTCTTGTGCTTCGATGTCAGGCCGGACGAATCTCGGATGTCAATGAAGATCGCCGAGCACATGCCGTAGAAGCCGTTAGAGAACGTGAGCTTGTCTCGGTCAGGGAGTCCGTCTACCTCCTCATACGCTCCTGCCGGCTGGTCCAGGATCGCTTGGATCCGTGCCGAGCTGGCCTTCCAGTCATACGGTCTATAGTTGCCGTCCATTTGCGTCCTAACTGTTCGTGATACCGACAACGAGGGACAGGACTGCGATAGCGGCTCCTGCAGCGAGAGCGTACCGGATGGCCCACTTTGCGGCGGATGCTTTTACCGTGGCAATCCGAGCATTGACATGTATCTGGTCAGCGAGATCTTTCGTCAGCTCAACAGGGTTAGAGGTCAGTACATGGAGCACCTCGCTGTACTCATGCCTCTTGCCCCTGAAATTTCGATCGATGCTTCCAAAAAACAGTCTGTTGATCGCGTCTCGATCTGCATCCTTGTCCTTGACTCTCGGTGTCAGTGTCCATCCGCACCAAGTGAAGCGTCCTGGGTTTAGTTCCTACCTCAGCTAAGGAAGGATTGAACTATGCCTAGAAAGTATTCCGTCGAGTTCA